>JADJWG010000003.1 GCA_016716475.1 Phycisphaerales bacterium | reverse complement strand
GGTGATGAGTGTCATCGGCCTAAGTGATGGGCGCCGCCGCAACTGGATGCCGGGGAGAGTGGCGTTGGCGATGTTGAGGGGAAAACGCAGGATCGGAGGGAGAGTTGGGTAACGTCCTCGCGAAAGATCGCGTCGCCCAGGGCATCAAACCGGGAAAAGAGGGTATCAGCGCGATTCTGGCTGAAGAGGCAGCGGGCGAGGTTGACCCGGGTCCAGCCCCCGCTAGTTAGCGCCCCCCAGAAAGGGCGAGGCTGGTCAAACGAGCAGTCCATGATGTCAACGAAGCTTCCATAGTTCCGCATGGCCGCGTAGCCCTCGGCGGGAGCTTGTTGCTGAAAGTGCAGTTGGCGAAGGTTGGCGGCGGGTCCCGGTGGCGTTGTATGTGTAGACGCCGCCACCGAGCCGGAGGCGACATTCTGGGTGAAGGTGGTGCCGACGAAGCGAGGAAGCCTCGCCATTGAAGACGCCGCCCAACACGGCATGGTTGTCGCGAAAGATGCAGCTTCGGGATGGTCGGTGCGGCGGTGAAGAGAAGCATGCCGCCACCCTGGCGGTTGGGCGCCAGATCCGTTGGCGTTGCCGCCGGTGATGGTGACAGACTGGATGACGGTGCTGCTGCTGACACCGCTGCCCACAAAGACGTGGTAACAGTTGTCGGAATCGAGGTTGGGGGTGCTGTATGTCACCGGAGAGCGTGGTTGCGGATGGCCGCGTCGTTGAAGTCGGGGTTGGGAGCGCCGCAACCGGCGAATCCACCGGTGATGGTGACGCTGGGGAGGAGTGTGAAGGTGGGTTGGCGAGGGTCACCGAGCCCGGTGGGTCGGGTCGGTAGACACCCGCGGCGATGCGGATTTCGGTCCCGGGTTGCGACGGCCAACGCCCGGTGGAGTTCGGTGAAGGCGTGGCACCAGTCGGACCTGTCGGGTGCGTCGGTGGCGTGGGCGTCGACGTAGAGGATGTTGGGCACAGCGGCGGCGGGGACGGAAATAGCGAGCAGGTTTAGCAGCAGTGCCAGGGAGGAATCGGGATTGGGGGCGATGGGTCGAGTGGGTTACGATCGAGGAGGGTGCATGTCGACCTTCTCGTCGACGATGGCGACGGCGGCCGGGATTGACCGTGCGCGTCATGATCTCAGTGTAGCGTCACCGGGGAGTGTTCCCCAAATGGGAGTGGCGATGAGCGCGGCGGCGTCATCAGTGTTGGAAGGGAAACGTTCCCGGCGGGATTCGAACCCACAACCTTCGGCTCCGGAGGCCGACGGTAGCACCCGTAAGGTATTGATAACCAACACACTTGCGGACGGCTCCGCGCCGGTATATCCCGGGTATATCCAAGCCGACGCCGAACTAGGTGAAATCGTGGCGGCGTGGCCGATGCTGCCGGACCTGGTACGGCGCGGGTTGCTGGCGATCGTGCGGGGGGGCTCTGTATGAACGCACCGCCGATAAGGTTGCGGCTGGACGAGGCAAGGCCCGCCGTGGTGGGCCGCTGCTCATTCTGCGGGGTGACATTTTCGAGAGGATGGAATTCGCTCCGTGTGACGTGCGGACGAGCTTGCTCGTTGCGGGCGCGGGCTGTGCGACGGCGGGAGGAAGGCGCCGATCCGACGCCGGAGGAAATTGAGCAAAGGGCTGCCGAGATTCGCAAGGGATGGTCGGCAGCTGAACGCGAGCGGAGAAGGGTTGCGAAACTCGGCGAATGGCGGGTACCGGATGTTCGCGTGGCACGACGACGATGACGAACCCGGGAAGGATACAAGCACATGCTTACGATCGACTCTAATGAACTCGTACAATTCCGCGGCCGGGCGGGTGGCGGGTTCGCGCCCGCTGGTATCGCAAGGACGGTCACGAATTCCGGCAAGGATGCGGCGGGATACTCCGTAGCAACCATCCCGGCGGCGCCGTGGCTTGAAACGGGTGGCGGGCTCGGGGGTGAACTTCTACCCGACGAGAGCGTAGTGCTATTGATCGGGGTGACAAGCGAAGCTGCCGCGCTGGCACCGGGTGAGTACGTCGCAACGGTGCGGATTACGAGTGAGCCCGGCGGCACTGCGGCGGGTGAGGTTGTGGTGCGGCTTGTGGTGCGCGGACTCCGCGGCATGGTGGGATTCGGTTCGCGCCGGGAAATTTGAGCTGGTTCAGGGAGCGCAGGGGCGGCGGGTATGTGGCACCGCGGGGTTGACCCGGTGCCCCCCCCCTTTTGGGGGGTGGGCAGGTTCTTTGCTGGGGCCCCCCGGCCCCTGCGAACATAAGCCGCAGATATTCTAGCGAAACAAGGTATTCAATCCGAATGGCGGTGAATGGCGTTAGCGCGCTGGAATCGCGGATTTCCCTAGAAATCTGTAGCAACGGTTACACTTGAACCCGCCATTTCATGGGGGCGCGGCAGAATCGCGGACGGTGGTGGGTGCCTGTAGTCATGGCTGCCACAAGTAGTTGACTCCACAAAATGTAGCATGTACAATTTCTGGCATGAGCAGGGACGCTACAACGATCCTCCGGTGGCTTTCGGAACGGGTGCGAACGCAGCCGATATCTAGAATCTCGAAGGCCACTGGCCTTGCTCGCACAACGCTGCGCCGGGTTGCGCGTGGTGAGGGGTGCTCACTTCGGACCGGCGAACGGCTGCTTACCTACTTTTTGGGTGATTGGGTTGGAGAATGGAAATGACGAAGTCTGAGGATAGGGCGGTACAATCGCTGGGGAACATGCTTGGCTTTGCTAAGCGTCAAGGGGTGGGCCTGGCCGCGGTAATGAAAATGCTAACGAACGATGAGATTGAATTGTGTAATCGCTTCGCTACCGATCGGCGCATTCGCGACAACCTTTCTCGCCCTGTAAACACCCCAAAGAGGCCGCAGCACGCTGCAAAAAAGGGGAGGAAATAGTATGGCGCGGAAAACTATGCTTGAACCCGTCACGCTGGACCCCCTGGCGGGGCTGCTCGAACACCGACGCGCGGAGCAAGCCGAGCTTTCAGCCGACGCGGCGCGCGAAGCGGCGCGCCGTGCCGAGTGCTGGAAAACGCTGGTATCGGTTCTGGCCAAACCGGGTGCATCGAAATCCGAGCTTGTCGCGGCCAACGAAGCGGCTGCCGAACTCGGCATCGACGATGGCGGCATCCGCGGGGTGCATGAAGCGCTCAAAGAACGCATGCGGCTGCAATCGCTCGCATCCGAGCTTGAAGCGCGCGAACTCGCGCGGGTTGCGGCGGTGCGGGCAGTGCTCAGCTTCGCCGAGAGCGCGGAGCAGCGCCTTCGCGAGTTGAAGCTGACTTCTTCGCGTGCATCCGCCGCAAAACGCGAGGCAATGGCCGCACGCGACTTGCTCGCGAGCTGGCCGGAGCGGCACCCCGAGCTGGCCGCGGCGGTGAACGAGTTGCCAACCTAATCTGCCATGGCGGCGGGTGGCCTGAGGATATGCCCACCCTGCCTGTCTCTTGGCCGGTCGGCGCGTGATCCAAGCGCGTCGGCCGGTTTTTTTTGTGCGCTGAGGGGTAGGGGCTGTACACTGGTACACTGGTACACTGGTACAATGGTACACTGGTACAATGTACCACAATTTATACCTACAAACACCCGCGATAACCCCTGATATTCTGTAGTGCTGTGGTATGATCGCCGCACACAAGCGCACCGCATTGCGCGCAAGAAAGGACTGTTTTATGGATTCGAGAACTACAGAGACGGTACCGATGCTGGCTGATGTGCGCGCCGTAGCCGGACTGCTTGGCTGCTCGGCAAACCACGTTCGCCGACTGTCCGACGCGGGGCGGATGCCCAAGCCGTTGAGGGTGGGCGGCCTAGTCAAGTGGAGGCGCTCCGACGTGTTGGATTGGATTGCGAACGGTTGCCCGCGGGCACGGTAGGCAAAAAAAGGCCCGCCACGGTCTACGCTACCGTGGCGGGTCCAAACACAAGGAGCCGAGTACAATGCCACAAGATACTAGCAATTCAAGTAACGCATGTCAAATGGCGGGTGAACGCTACCTTGCGGCGGGGCTCTGCGCGCTCCCGGCCGATGCGCGACACAAGCGGCCGCGCGGCTCGTGGAAGCGATACCAGACGGAGCGGCCGACTCGGTTTGAGTTAGGCAACTGTGACGGCGTGGCTGTTGTCTGCGGTGCGGCTAGCGGCGGGCTCGAAACGCTGGATTTTGACGCCCCCGACGCTTTTACGGCATGGGCGGATGCCGTCCCGCCCGAGCTGCTCGCGCGACTCTATATTGAACGCACACCGCGCGGCGGCGCGCACGCTATCTACCTCGTGACGGGTGGCGCGCAAGGCAATCAAAGGCTCGCATCGCGCATCGGCGCCGACGGGCGGCCGGAAGTGCTGATCGAAACCCGCGGCGAAGGTGGGCTCGTGCTCGTGGCCCCGACGCCGGGGTATGTGGCGACGAATGGCGAACTCGCCGCGCTGCCGACGCTCTCGCGGGCTGAACGTGACGCACTGATAAAGGCTGCGAAGGCGCTCGATGAACTCGAACCCGCCACCGTGGGGGGGCCCGACGACGACACGGACGACGACTCACCGTGCTTTGTGGCGCGCGACTTCGCCGAACGCGGCGACGTGCGCGGACTTCTGGAAAGGCACGGGTGGACATTCGTCGGGATGGGCGACGGCACGAATGAATTGTGGCGGCGCCCCGGCAAAGACGGCGACGGGCATAGCGCCACCTGGAACGGCGCGAAGTTTTATGTCTTTTCGACGGCCGCACCGCCGTTCGCATCCGGGACGGCATACGATGCGCTCGGCGTGCTCGCGACGCTGGAACACAATGGCGACGTTCAACAGGCAATCCGGGCGGCCGAGCGCGAGGGCTTCGGGACGTTCGGTGTCGATCTAACACACCTGCTCGCAGCACTCGACGCTAAGCCCCCTACCCATGGCGGGCTGGCATTTGCCGACGTGCTCGACGATCTATTAGCGGCAGCGCTGGACGGGCGGCCGCTCGTGAAAACGCTGGCTACTGGCTGCGAATTACTTGACGAATCCGGCGGGCTTGCGTGCGGCGAATATCTGGGCCTGGTGGGCTCACCGGGCGTAGGAAAAACGCTGCTGGCCGACGCGCTGACGCTGGGCGTACTTCGGGCCGACGCTGATGCAACGGCGCTGACTGTGGCGCTCGAGACTGCGCCCGCTGTGAGGGTCGCGCGACTCGTGGCCGGGCAGGCTGTACGGTTCAACCCCGCCACCGGTGTTGAACGTTTCTTGCCGCTCTCCGACTTGCTGCGCGGCGAACTCGATCCAGCCGGGCGGGAGTTGCTGTGTGAAACGGCCGCGGCGCTTGGCGACGAAATCGGCACTAGGTGGCGATTCAACACTGACGCCGATTCGGCGGGCGCGATTGCGGCGCTCGTGCGCAGAACTCGGCCGACGCTGCTGGTGGTGGATCATATCGGGTTGCTCACGCTCAACGGCGACGACCCCGTGGCCGGGCTTGACGGCGCGCTAGCCGCGATTCAATCCGCGCTTCGCGAGAGCGAGGCGGCCGCGATTCTCGTCGGCGAGTTGTCGAAGAGCGCGCTCCGGAGCGGCGACACTTCGCTTGCGAGCGTGCGCGGCTCGGCGCGGTTCGCGTCGCTCGCCGGGCAAGTGTTGAGCCTGTCCCGCGACAACGAGAGCGGCGACGGCGATCCGTGTTTGAAATTGGCCCTGACAAAGTGTCGGCACGGTCGCGCGCACCTTGAGCAATCCGCCGAACTGCTGGGCGGGCTCGGGCTCGTGCGGTTGCTGCCCGGCGTGCATCCGATGGGGGCGCGCGGTGACTAAGGAACGCGCACGCTTGCAAGCACGTTACGCCAAGCCGCGGCCCGAACCCGCCACGGTTAAGGCGGTGCCGAAACCCGCCACGGGGGCTCGCGGGCGCAAGGCCGCGCCAAAGCCGATCCGGGCACGCGGCCGGAAAACGCGGCGCGGGACGGTGCGTGAGCTGCACAAGGCGTGCTCGGCGGCGCCCGTGGTTTACCTGGCCCTGCTCGACCTGGCCGGTAGATCAACAGTTTGCACGCCGACACGGGAAACGTTGAGCGCCGCGACGGGCATACCGCGGTTGAAAACGATCTCCGCCGCGCTGACGGCGCTCGAGAAAGCGAGCTGGATTCGGCGCGCCCACGTTCCGGTGCTCGTGGGCTCCAAGCGGACGGCAACGCTGCTCCGAATTCAGATATTAGGTAAGGGGCGCTACGCGCCCTCTACGGGCCGATTTACATAGGGCGCTGCCCCTCTACGCGTTTGCGTAGAGGGGCGCGTAGCCCCTAGACTTTCCCTATGGGAAAGGCGCGACGCGCCGCTTTTTCCCCTGAGGGGGCGGCGGTCGCGGGGTGAGTTTGGCGCGACCGCGCCGGAACAAGGTGGGGCTGAGCGTTATTAGGCTCTCCCTAAAGGGAGAGAGCGCCGCGCGCCGCTCGCTCCCCCTTCGGGACGCTCCGCGGCGGCGGCGAGCTGGGTTTGCGCACAACCCAAGGTGGCGGGTTTTAGTGGCGTTTGACAACGGCCGCGGGCGGGGGATACTAGGGGCATGGAAACCCTGCTCGAAACCTTGCGGGCGGCACTGGCGGCCGACGGCCGTGGCGTGAACGAACTTGGCCGCGCGTCTGGCGTGGGTGGCGGCATTGTGTCACGCTTCCTGCGGGGCGAGCGGGGCGTTTCCCTTACCGTGGCGGGCAAACTCGCGTCCGCGCTAGGGCTCGTGCTCGTAAAACGCGAGGAAACGGGGCGCCATTCAACGCGGGCACGCTCCAAGGGGGAGCGGGCGGCAGGGACGCGGAAAGCTCGGCAGACGGGCGGGAAAGCACCGAGAAAGGAATCCTAGCATGGCTCGAATCTTCCGGCCGGTAAGTATGCGGCCGATTCCCGCGGGCGCGAGCTTGAAGCGGAAGCGCGGCCGGGAGGGGGTGGCGTGGCGGGATTCCCGCGGCCGGGAACGGTGGGCGCCGGTGGCGGTGACGCGTGGCGGTGAACGGCGTATCGCGCTCGAATCGCGGTTATGGTTCGCCGAGTTTCGCGACGCCGACGGACTCCGGCGGCGCGTCCCGACGGGGTGCGCGACGGAAGAAGGCGCCCGGGCCGAATTGGCTCGGCTCCTGAAAGAGAATGATCGGGTGCGCGCGGGTGTGCTCACGCGCGGCGAAGCGCGCGCGGCCGAACATGGCGGGACTGGGCTAGGAGAGCATATTGCCGCGCACTTGGACGCGCTCGCGGTGACGGTGAACCGGAAAACGGGATTCCCTAGCTCGCCGAAACATCGACGGATGCGACGGGACCTGCTGACACGCGCGGCCGCGGCTCTCGGGTGGACGAAGCTCGCGGACTTGCATCGGGCCGCGCTCGAAAGGTGGCTCGCGGGCCTGATGCAATCGAGGCCGGACGGCACGCCGGGGCTCTCACCACGGACGCGGAACACGTTCGCGATATCGTGGTGCGCTTTCGCGGGCTGGTGCGTCGAAACCGGGCGGCTCATGGTGAACCCGTTTCAGCGCATGGCGGCGGCTTCCGAGCGGGCCGACACGCGACGACGACGGCGGGCACTCTCGGCCGGTGAACTCATTCGCTTGATTGACGCGGCGCGACGGCGCCCCGTGGCGGAACTTGGGCGGCCGACGGTGAAGCTCCCGAAGCCGGACGGCACTCGACGCGGCGCGTGGGCATATGCGGAACTCACGCCGGACAACCTGGGCGAGTGTGAAGCGCGGGCCTACGCGCTCCGGGATGAAGCCGACGGCGACCAGCGGGCGCGACTCACCGAGCGTATCGCCGCGGCGGAGCGGGCGGGCCGACGGCGGGCGCTGCTGTGGAAGTGCTTCGCGCTGACGGGGCTCCGCCGTGGCGAACTCGCGTCGGTGCGGGTGGCGGACGCGAAGCTCGACGGACCGGCGCCGGTGCTGGTGCTCCGGGCCGAGAATGAGAAATCACGCCGGGGGGCCGAAATCCCGCTCCGGGGCGATTTGGCGGCGGACCTAGCTCAACACTTGGCCGAGCGGCTGCGCGCGCGACAGGCGCAAGCGAAGGCCGCTTCCCGGCCGCTTCCCGCGCGGCTGGACGGCGCCGAAGCGCTGCTCGAAGTGCCTATCGAAGTGCGGAGAATGTTGGATCGAGACTTGCGCGCGGCCGGGATTTCCAAGGTGGACGACGACGGCCGGACGTTTGACGTGCACGCGCTCCGCGCGACGTTCAACACGTTACTAGCCGTGGCGGGCGTGAACCTGACCGAGCGGGCAATCCTGATGCGGCACGCGGCCGAAGGTGTAACGGACGAACATTACCGCGACGCGCGGCTTGTGGACGTGCGGGCCGCGCTCGACAAGCTCCCGGCACTCCCGCTCGACGGCGAAATTGTCGCGTCGCGACAGGCAACCGGGACGCTCGGGGGCGGGATGAATAAATCACTAGCGGCGGCCAGTATATCCCCAGTATATCCAGCCGGTGGGAATCCGAGCGCATCGGTGGGTATTGCTGATAACCCGATCTCGTTTCGCGAATTTCGCGGAACGTCCGTAAGTGTTGGAAATAGCAACGCTTGTGCATCGGTGGGTATCACTGGTGATAGTAGAGGGAAACGTTCCCGGCGGGATTCGAACCCACAACCTTCGGCTCCGGAGGCCGACGCTCTATCCAGTTGAGCTACAGGAACTTCGCTCGCTCGGGGCGGCCTCCGCCGCACCGCGCGGAGAATCAGTCTACGCTCCCCTGCCGCTACGTCAAGCTGGAACCCCCGGAGACCCAACGCCAAGCCCCCCGGTATGCACGCCCCCGGCCGCGCAAATTTCAATTCGTCCGCCAACCGAACCTGCCAAGCCGAATGTGACACCACTGAAGGGGTATCGAAAAGACGGTCCGACCTGTGCAATGCGACCATCGTAATCGACAGCTATCTCTCGCCGGTCCACATCTCCGAGACACTCTGCATCAACTCCTCGATCGTGGTCAGGCCCCGCAACCCCGCCAACTTCCCGCCTGAGCGATCGTCAGTAATTCGTTGGCCGCCGCCCAGTCATAGATCGTCCGCGCCGTGGCCCCCTGGCTGATCATCCGCCGGACATCGTCATCGGCCACCAGCACCTCGAAGATACCCGTGCGTCCCCGATACCCTGAGAAGCGGCAGTCTGCACACCCGCGCCCAAACGACAGCATCGGCCGCTCTCCGGGCTCCAGGTGCCGCAGCACATCGTCGAGCAGCGTAACGTCGGCCGTCTCTTCCAGCGTCACGGTACAACTTGGACAAAGCTTCCGCAGCAACGTCTGCGCCACGGCGCCACGGAACGACCGTGCCACGAAGTGCGGATGTGCCCCCAGTGCAATCAGACTCTCCGCGCGGCCGCACAGTGAATCGCGTGTGTGGTCGCAAAGACCAGTCGCCCGCTGTTGGCGGCCCGCACTACTGCGTCCGCCGTCTCTGCGTCGCGCACCTCACCGATCATGATCACGTTAGGGTCCTGGGCGCAGTACGCTCCGCACCAGCGTCGGGAAGTCCAGCCCGATCTTGCGGTTCACCTGCGCCTGATCCACGTGTGGCAGGTCGTACTCAACCGGGTTCTCCACGGTCACGATCTTGCGATGCTCCCCGGATAAGCGCATTCAGCATCGCATACAGCGTCGTCGTCTTTCCCGCCCCGGTGGCACCCGTCACCAGGATCAAACCACTCGGCGACTGGATCAGGTCGTGCACCGCCCGCAGTTGCTCACCACCAAACCGAGCTGTTCCAACTGTAGCCGCCCCGCGTCCCGATCCAGCAGCCGGATCGCCACCGCCTCGCCGTGGTTCGTCGGCAGTACTGAAACACGCAGGTCGATCGGCCGTCCGTCGATTCCGAGCGTGGCGTGGCCATCCTGCGGGCGCCGGCGATCGGCGACATCCAGCAGCGCCATGATCTTCACGTGATTCGTCAACCGCTGACCGAGTTCCGTCGGCAGCACCCCTGCCGCCACAACCGCCCATCGATGCGCACCGCGATGTGCAGCCCGTCGGCCTGATTTGTCAGGTGGATGTCGCTCGCCTGCTCCCGCACGGCCGCCGTCCCCAGCCGGTCCCAAATGTCCGGACCGTCCAAGCCACGCATCATCAGCAAGGGGATATCGATCAAGCGTCCCGGCGAGGCCGGACGCCCATTCGCCGTTGGGGCGAGCGCCGGCACCAAGGATGACTGCGGGGTGGCAGTTGCGGTCATCGTCGTCATCGCACACCTACTCCCATGGGCGACCACATTGGTAGCACCAGGCAAACATGAACAGGCCGAAGTTGGTTACGGCAGCCGTGCCGCCAAGCGTGGCCGCGGCGATGGATTCGTGGACTCCCAGTTCGGCCCACGCCCCCGGAGTGTGGGCGCAGCGGCATCCTTTCCGGTTTCCGGCGGCGTACCTGCCAGCTCCGCACACGCACCAAGCACGGTTGGCCCGGAGCAGCGCCAACCGGTCGAGTCCGACGGCTTCGAAAATACGTACGATTCGCGTCGGAACCTGTGCGAACGCAACAGCCAATCCCCGTGCCCGAGCCGTCTGGATCAGCAGGAACAGGGCTCCCACACCCGCCGAGCTGACAAAGTTCACCGCACCGAGATCCAAGATGATGCCCGCCGGCGTCGGTCGTTCCTGGAGCTGTCGTTCGACCTCCGGCACCAGCGTGGCGCGGTCCTCCCAGCACAATTCACCCCGGCACACGATCAGGAAATAGCCGTCGGCCACATCCTGGAACTCGAATTTGGGGAGCGCCTGCTGCATATCGCCTCCAGATCACCATGGGCACCCCCGCCGGCATGCTCGCGTTGGTGCTTCTACACTCAGCGGTACGCGACCGCGGTACTACCAGTATCGGTCGAGAGTGGGTGTTGCTGCGGCTGGGCGGCGGAATCGCCCGGTTACCGATAACGTTGCGTAAAAGGAATGTTGCACCGGCACAGCCCCGGTGCGAAAGTCCTCTGCTAGGCCCGCTCCGGCACTCCTGGGAACGGCCGCGGTCGAGCCATCTTCCATGACAGGTTCATCTGTAAGGCGGACAAGCAAGCACGGCTGTAAGGCCGGAACTGATCGAGAGGAGCAGTGGGAAGAGCGACACCGACCCCACGTCGAGCATGGCCACAGTTAAAATCGCCACCAGCAGAGTTAACGATAACCACAGCGAGCCGCGCAGCCCCCAGGCAACCCGCCGCCAGATCAGCATCGCCAAGCCGATATACACCAGTCCCGACAGCACTGTGAAACTGCTTACGGCAAAGAGCTCAATTCGCGGGGGCTGATTACTTGTAAGGCGGTGCAAAATAACGGGCGCAAAGCCCCACGCCAGCAATGACACGCCGAAAACCAGCGCAGACATGTGGGCCAGAAAGATCGCATGGGCCAGTGGCAGCAAGGCTCGCGTGGGATCGCGCATCGCACCATACCTCCCACATCGTTTATCGAGCTGCTCCGGTCGCGAACTTACGCCGCCTGCACGAATTCCGGACAATCCGCACATCGAAAGCGGGTACGGACGCAGTGCGTTCATGCTCCGTCTACACCCTTCGTAGCGTGTTCCTGCACCGTGGAGAGCAAGTCCGGTACTTACATTCACCTGGTTCGATTTCTTGGGGGTGTGGTGCCACCAGTCCCCCAAAACGCAATCTCACTCAAACGACCTGGTGCCCCCGCAGGAATCATCATGCAGTGGTGATCGACCCTGGCCGTGTACTTCAACAACGCTGGTACCGATAACCAGATCCGTTCCCCAACACCGACCGGCGGCGCTCCTCGGGTCAGATCGGTGTGCACCCCTGCGCCGTGCTACCGTCCACCACCCCGTAGAAGCTCGCCTTCGCCGACGCACACAGCTCACGCTGTTGCCGCACCTCGCTCTCCAGAAAGTAGATCGGGGCACGACCGTCACATACCCACGCACGCACTTCCGCGCACTGATGAAGCAGCACCGGCCGGTGATACTGGATTTGCAGGCGTGCTGTGAATCCCCGCACACCCCGCGCGAAGAGGCAATGAGTCATCGCGGCGTCGAGTAGCGTTGCCACAATGCCACCGTGCAACCGATCAGGGTAACCTTGGTAGGCGGCGTCGCAGGCGAACTCTGCGACCACGAAACCGGCATCCTCAGCGACAAAGCGCAACCCAATCCACCCGCCTCGATGTCTTTGCATGCGACACACGCCGGGTGACAACTCGCACTCGCGGCTGCCAGGATGTCCGCCCCGGCCTGGTACGAAACTGGTTCTGAACTCCTCATTACCGCCCGCTCATCCACTGTGCCGCCCGCAACCACTCCCACACGCCTTCGGCAAAGCGCCGGCTGCGTAAAGCTGCGCCGCCTCTTCGACCCCATCCACTCCGCAGACGTACGCATCAATATCGCGACCGGCCAAATCCACCACGAGCCGGGGTCCAAGCCCCCGCGTCACGAGTACGCGGCAGTCGCCCAGCGCAGTCAGCAGCGGTCCATGGGCATGATGCTCACCGGATCCGCCATGTTCATGCTCACCATGACACTCCCCCCGCGCGTGCGCCGTGAATGTGTTTTGCCGATACCCAATGCGTATCGCTGTGTTACCCATCAACTCGTAGACCACGAACCCAGCACACCTTCCCGTATGTTGTGCCACCCGCAATCCGTCGTCTGAGGCCACCGCGATTCTCATCCCTTTGTCTCCTGCACCACCCCGTCCGTAACCTCCCGACTTCGTTGCGCCCAACCGCGCCGCCGTCGGCAGCGCCGGCCGTCGCCACCGCGGTGCGGTTCACGACCCGCATCCACGCGATGAATCTGGCTACTCTTGCAATGTGGACACTCGCCTGGCCACCCGGTCCCGAACGGAACCTCGAACCGGCCAGTACACGCCGCACTCGAACGTGCGCTCGGAGGCCGTCATCACAGCACCTCCTTGAATTACTAGCATCTTCGTCTCGCACAGCCGCAGCAACCTTGTGCCGCGCATCGCTCCAGCACCGCCCGAAGGTCGGACGCGAAATCCCCATCCGATCGGCCGCTGCTTCGTGATAGAGCCCCTCGAAATCCGCAAGTCGCAGCGCTTCCAGCTGTCCAGCGCCAACTCGACCGTGTCCAGTTGGCGGCCTGCACACCCGCCGGGCTTGAACCGGCAGATGCTCGGCTGTTGTCCAATCAGTCGACATTTGTGGGGTCGCGACATGACCTGCATTCCTCATCCCTAATTATGGACATATGCTCATAATAAGTCAAGGTCGATTCCGGGCTGTCCTGATGCCCATCGCGGTGGGCAACTCTTCCGCAGCGCTCGCCGCTCTCGAACCGGCCCGCGCAGACCGCCTCCCAACCCCTCCGCTACAATGTCTGCCTGACTGAAGTCGCAATCCATCTGATTGGCTCACCTGCGGAGCACTGCATGTCTCGACAACCCGGCACGCATCCCGGGCGCGTATTCCACCCTGCCGCCGCCTCCTGCTGGCGGCTCCTGCCCGTCGCCTGTCACCAGCCGCGCTTGGAGCCCGCCATGCAGACCGTTGACGGCCACAGTTCCCAGCACTTCGAGCCGCACCATCCAGAAAACGCTCGCGATGCAGTACCTGCTGTATTTCCCTCCCGACTACACCGCCGACGCAGGCCGCCGCTGGCCCCTGCTCGTCTTCCTGCATGGCTCAGGCGAGCGCGGCAACGACCTGCGACGAGCTGCTATCCACGGCCCGCCGAAACACATCGCCGCCGGCCGGCATTTCCCCCTTCATCGTCGCCACCCCAGTGCCCTGCCGACCGCTGGTGGGACCACGAAGTCGTTTTTGCGCTCATCGACGAGTTGGTTCTGCGCCACCGCATCGATCCCGACCGCATTTATCTCACCGGCCTGAGTATGGGCGGCTTCGCCACCTGGGGAATGGCCATGGAGCGGCCGGATTACTTCGCGGCCATTGCCCCCGTCTGCGGCGGCGGGAACCGCCACCAGGCCACCCGCCTGAAGGACCTCCCCGTCTGGGCTTTCCACGGAGCAGAAGACATGGTGGTACCGCCGGAGCCGCTCCCAGGAACTCGTCGAAGCCATCCGCGCCGCCGGCGGGCAGCCCCGCCTTACGATCTACCCCGGCGTCGGTCACAACAGTTGGGAGCCCGCCTACGACGACCCCACGCTCTACACGTGGCTACGTGCCCAGCGCCGCGGCCAGCCCCCTGCCCCGGAGACTCACACACCATGACCCGCAGCCCCTCAAACCTCATGTGCACCTGGTTCGCGGCGAGTTGTGTTCTCGCTACGCTCATCGGCTGCGCGCCACGTACCCAACCCGGTCTGAACATCAATCAATTCACGGGCACATACACTCGTAAGGTCACGCTCGACTACCTGCTGTACCTGCCGAGCGACTATGTCGCCGACTGCTGCACCTATCGCCCGGTCATTGTGTTCCTGCACGGCGCCGGTGAGCCGCGGCCACGATCTCGAACTCCTCAAGCAGACCGGCTTGCCCAAGCAGCTCGCCGCCGGCCGGGAGTTTCCATTCATCATCATCGCGCCGCAATGTCCGCCAGGTCAGTGGTGGCGGCCCGACGAGGTAATCGCCCTCCTCGACCACGTCCTGAACTGGGTGAATGGCGACCCTGACCGCATCTACCTCACTGGGCTCAGCATGGGGGGTACGGGGACATGGCTCACCGCGGCCGAGTACCCGGACCGCTTTGCGGCGATTGCCCCGATCTGCGGCCGCTCGCTGCCGATCCGGGCACCGGCCGTGAAGAACCTGCCGATCTGGGTCTTCCACGGTGATGCTGAGCCGCCGGTGCAGAACAGGTCCGGTTCACGATCATCCCGGGAGGCCCCACAACGTGTGGGACGATGTCTACGCGGGAGAAGATCTCTACGCATGGTTCCTGCAGCACCGCCGGAGCCCCTAGCTCTGCGCGACATCGCATTCAAACCGTTCGAGCAGGTGTTGGCACCCGCTTTCTAGGGCTGCGGGGAAGGTCGTGGCCAGAAACGCAGATTGCCCTTGCCGCTCGGGTCATGCTCTCCGCCGTGGTCAACGCCACTCGCCCAGGGCATACAGCTCGAAGCCGTTCTCCGTCAGCCGATAGCGAAAGGGCTGCTCCGTGAACGGATCCACTGCGAACCGCCCAACCTCGAGTGCTTCGAGCGAGTCCGGATAGACCCCGTAACGCTGTCGGTACGCTTGCACCTGCGAGATCAGGACCGTGGCGCGCGTCGTGGCCTCGCTCCGTGTGCGGATGGCATGCACACGGCCAATCGCCGGAATCAACGCGCGCAGCATCGGGTTGGTGCTGGTCTGGGTGCGCGCCTCCACCTCGGCGATCAGCCCCGACCCCACCGGAAACGACTGGTCCAGCCCGGACTCGAGCGCTTCGTAGAAGCTCTCCGCCTCGCGCACCATGGCCTCATACTCCTCCGGCACCATCTCCTCCAGGAGTGCGGAACGCGTGGACAAGGCCGTGTCATCGTCAACCAGCGGTACGATGGCATCAATCACCTGGTAATCGGGAATGAATGCATCGCGCCCGACATCGTACTTCCACACCCGCTGGATCGTGTCGCGAAAGAACGCGCGCTCTCCCAGCAGCGCTAGTTGCCCCTGGCCCGCCCGCTCGGCCGTCGATACGAGTCGCTCCGCAACCGCCGTGTAATCGAAGGCGTCGCCGGTGTGCTCGTACAGGTCCAGGATGCTGCCATGAGCCAGCGACTGCATGGCCAATCCCACGAGGTCCTCGGATCAACGTCGCACCGCCGCGCAGGTGCCCCCTGCCGCCGCCGTGTCGATCAGTAACTCAGCGGCCTCGCCCGGGCGGCCTTCTGCCGCGAGTCGACGACTCTCGAAAACTGACAACCGGGCGAGTTGCCGCATGGGTGCCAGTTCCGGCAAAAGCACGCTGATAAGCATGCCGTCCTCGCTCTGACGCTGCCAACTCCGCGCGGGTAACTGCGCGCCGGCCCGGAACATTTCCAGTGCCGCCGTGTTGGCATCCAGAAAGGACTGCATTTCCGGCAGAAAGAGCGCCTCATCCTCGCGCGCCGCGCGCTCGTAAAGCTCTGGATCGCCATTGTAGTCCTGATACGCGGCAATGGCCGCATTGTACAAGGGAGCGGCATCGGGCCCCGCGACCTGCCCGAGCTCGTTCATCCATGACACGTAGTCCACACGCTCGACAGGGTTCGGCCATGGCAGGGCCACACCATGGTGATAGGTCACAAGGGGTAGTTCTGCCTCCTGCGGTTCCACCGCGCTGCGGCTCTCCGTCACCACCGTATCCGCTTGTGCCAGTGTCTTGA